>DASXUN010000005.1 GCA_036504815.1 Gemmatimonadaceae bacterium
GTCGTACTCTGTCGTACTCTGTCGTACTCTGTCGTACTCTGTCGTACTCTGTCGTACTCCGTAGTAATCAGATGGCCTTGAACGCCTCGAACGGCTGCGTGCACTCGTGGCATGTCCACAGCGCCTTGCACGAGGTGCTGCCGAACTCGGTGCGCAGCGATGTGCGCGCGGACTTGCAGAAGGGGCAGCGCACGCTCGCGCTCACCCGGCGCAGCGGCACGAGCTCGTCGTCGGCTCGCGTCGGCCCCGGCGGCGCGATCCCGTACGCTTCGAGCTTCGCCTCGGCCGACTCGGGGATCCAGTCCGTGGTCCACGCCGGTGTGAAGACGGTTTGCACGACGACGTTCGGCGCTCCATGCAACAGCAGGGCGTCGCGAATGGACTCCTCGATCACGCGCATCGCCGGACAGCCGCTGTAGGTGGGCGTGATCGTCACCGTCACGGTGCCGTCGTCGGCGACGCGCGCATCGCGGACCACCCCGAGTTCGACGACCGAGAGCACCGGGACCTCGGGGTCCTTGACGTCCTCGAGCCAGGCGAAGACCTGCTCGCGCGTCGCAATCACCACGCGGCCCCGGGATGCGATCGGGCGACAATCTGCATCTCCGCCAGCATGTGACCGAGGTGCTCGGTATGGCGGCCGTCTCGTCCGCCGCGCTGCATCCACACGCCGTCGGGGGCGCTGAGCGTGGCGCGTCGCAGCACGTCGTCCACCTGGGCGCGCCAGGGCGCCTGGAGCGTTGACACGTCGGCGGTCAGTCCAGACGCGACGAGTTCCGCCTCGTCGGCCGGCTGCATGAACAGCTCGCCGGTATATGGCCAGAGAAGATCCACCGCGTCCTGCGCGCGCCGGTGGCTTTCGTCGGTGCCGTCGCCCAGGCGGATCACCCATTCGCCGGCGTGCCGCACGTGATACCGGCTCTCCTTCAGCGCCTTCGCGGCGATCCCCGCGACGGTCGTGTCGGTCGACCGGGAGAGCGCCTCCCACTGCAGCACGCTGTACAGTCCGTGAAAGAAATGCCGGGCGATAGTCACGCCGAAATCGCCCCTCGGCAGTTCGCAGAGGAGTGCGTTGCGAAAGTCGATCGCCTCGCGGAAGAAGGCGAGCGCATCCTGGTCGCGCCCCGCCCCCTCGACGCTGCCCGCATGCTGCAGCATCAGGTTGGCCTGCCCGATCAGGTCGAGGGCGATGTTGGCGAGCGCGATGTCCTCCTCGAGGATCGGCCCGTGGCCGCACCATTCGGAGGTGCGATGGCCGAGCACGAGCCGATCGTCGGCGATGCGCAGGAGTGCCGGGAAGAGTGCCGCGTGCGGGGAACTCATCAGAACACCTTCACCCCTTTGGGCACCTTGTAGAACTGCGGATGCCGATACGCCTTGTCATTGGCGGGGTCGAAGAACGGCCCCATGTCCTCGGGCGTGGAGGCGGTGATGGCCGCGCTCGGCACCACCCAAAGGTTCACGGCTTCGTTGCGGCGCGCGTAGATGTCGCGCGCGTTCTGCAACGCGTGCTCGGCGTCCGTGGCATGCACGCTCCCCGCGTGCTGGTGCGGCTCGCCGTCCTTGCCCTGCGTAAACACTTCCCAGAGCGGCCAGTTGCGTTCGTCGGCTGGTGGGGTCATGGCGGGTGATGGCGGATGGCTGAGGGCGGATGGCGGGTGGCGGGTGGCGGATGGAGGATAGCAGACGGCGGAGGGCGGATGGCGGATGGCAGATGGCTGATGGCAGATGGCGCCGGCGCGAGAGGCGGCGATCCCCCCTCTCACGTCGCCATCCCCGTCTGTTGTCTCTCTGTTGTCTCTCTGTTGTCTCTCTGTTGTTTCTCTGCATACGCCGCCGCCGCGTCACGCACCCATCGGCCTTCGGCATGGGCCTTCCGGCGCGCGCCGATGCGTTCGCTGTTGCACGGGCCGTTCCCCTTCACGACGCGCCAGAACTCGTCCCAGTCGATCGGGCCGGTAATCCAGTCGCCGGACGCCTCGTCGTAGCGAAGGGCGGGGTCGGGGACCGTCAGGTCGATGGCCTTCACCTGCGCGATGGTCAGGTTGATGAAGCGCTGGCGCAGCTCGTCGTTGCTCTTGCGCTTGATGCCCCACTTCATGAGCTCGTCGCTGTTGCTCGAGTCCTTGTCGTGCGGGCCGAACATCATCAGCGACGGCCACCACCAGCGGTTGAGCGCGTCCTGCGCCATCGCCCGCTGCGCCGGCGTGCCGCGGGCGAGCGTCGCCATGATCTCGTAGCCCTGGCGCTTGTGGAAGTTCTCTTCCTTGCAGATGCGCACCATCGCCCGTGCGTACGGGCCGTACGACGCCTTGGCCAGCATCGTCTGGTTCACGATCGCCGCGCCGTCCACGAGCCAGCCGATGGCGCCGATGTCGGCCCAGGTGAGCGTGGGGTAATTGAAGATGCTCGAGTACTTGGCCTTGCCGTCGAGCAGCTGCTGCACGAGCTCGTGGCGGTCCACGCCCAGCGTCTCGGTGCCGCAGTAGATGTAGAGGCCGTGCCCGGCTTCGTCCTGCACCTTGGCGAGCAGGATCATCTTGCGGCGCAGCGACGGCGCGCGCGTGATCCAGTTTCCCTCGGGGAGCATGCCCACCACTTCGGAGTGCGCGTGCTGCGACATCATCCGGACCAGTTGCGTCCGGTAGCGCTCCGGCATCCAGTCCTTGGGCTCGATCGATTCGTCGGCGGCGATGCGCGCCTCGAACTGCGCAAGCCGGGCAGCATCGTCCGCAACCGGGGGCGTGGTCGGTATCAGGGGGGCTCCTTGACTGGCACTGGACAGCGCCGCCGCCGCGCCGCGCGGGCGCCGACAGCGTATTTTGAGGCCAACGCTCCAAGCTAGTGCGCGCGTTCCCCTTTGGGTATCATCTCCCCCCGCCATGACCACCACCTCCATGTTCTCCGCCGACGGCTCGGTGGATGTGCGCGTCGAAGCCGGTGTCGCGACCGTCCGCTTCGGCCACCCGAAGGGCAACAGCCTGCCGGGCACGCTCCTCCGGTCCCTCGCCTCGACCATTGCCCAGGCGGGTGAGCGCGATGACGTGCGCGTGATCGTGCTGCGCAGCGAGGGGGACGGCGCGTTCTGCGCCGGCGCGTCGTTCGACGAGCTGATCGCCATCGAGAACGCCGCGGACGGCCGGGAGTTTTTCCTGGGCTTTGCGCGCGTCATCCTGGCGATGATCGGCGCGCCGGTGCCGATCGTCACGGCGGTGCAGGGGAAGGTGGCCGGCGGCGGCGTCGGGATGGTCGCCGCGTCGGATTACGCCATCGCCGTCGAGACGGCGTCGCTGAGGTTGAGCGAACTGGCCGTCGGCATCGGCCCCTTCGTCGTCGGGCCCGTCATCGCTCGGCGCATCGGCACCGGCGCGTTCGGGGCGATGACCCTCGATGCCGACTGGCGCGATGCGGCGTGGGCGGAACGCCACGGGCTGTACGCGCAGGTCGTGCCTGATCGCGCGGCGCTCGACGCCGCGGTCGCCGCCCGCGCCCGGCAGCTGGCCGCCGCCAACCCCGACGCGGTGCGCGCGATCAAGCGAGTGCTCTGGGAAGGCACCGACGAGTGGGAAAGCCTGCTCGCGAAGCGCGCGAAGATCTCGGGCGAACTCGTGCTGAGCGATTACACGAGGGCGGCGATCGCGCAGTTCAAGAAGGGGTGAGGGGGCTCACCCACGCACTCCGAAAAACACATTTCTCTTGTGCGAAAAAATCAGCGACGTCTCCATATGCCCCACCTCGGGACGCGTCGCGAAGGCCGCGAGCGCGAAGTCGCGAAGATGCTCGGCGTCACGCACCGCGACGTGCACGAGGTAGTCATTTGACCCCGCGACGTGGAATACGCCGCGCACCTCCTGGAGCGTGCCGAGGTGACGTTCGAAGGCGGCGATCGCCGTGCGCGCGTGCTTCTCGAGCCGGATGGCGATGAACGCCTCGAGCGTCACGCCGTAGACCCGCGGATCGACCTCGGCGTGATAGCCGAGGAGCGCCCCGGACGCCTCGAGTCGCCGCACCCGCGCCAGGCAGCTGGATGGGGCGAGCCCCACTTTCGCTGCCAGTTCCTTGTTTGAAATCCGCGCATCGTGCTGGAGATAGGCCAGGATCTCGCGGTCAATTCGGTCGATCAGCGACGGGTCGGGGTGTTTCCGAATATTATTCGGCATCTATTGGCCTTGGCTGTAGATAGTGCCAATATAGCACTATGAGACAGAACAAGAAGATGGCGATGGAGAACGCCTTCGCTACTCGCGCCGTGCATGCGGGCCGGGGGGACTTCATCAAGCTCGGCGTGCATGCGCCGCCGCTCGACTTCAGCTCCACCTATCCAACACCCGACCTCGACGTCGCCGCGCGCTCCTTCGACAGTCTGGTGGCCGGCGACGCCCCCGAAGGGACCTTCGTCTACCAGCGCCTGTTCAATCCGACGACCGATCGCTTCGAACGCGCCCTGGCCGAACTCGAAGGGGCCGAGGATGCGGCGGCGTTCGCGTCGGGAATGGCGGCGTTCTCCGCCGTATTGCTCGCCGCGAAATCACGCGGCACGCACGTGGTGGCGGTGCGGCCGCTCTACGGCACCGCCGATCATCTCCTCAGTTCCGGCCTGCTCGGCATGTCGGTGACGTGGACCACCCAGGACGCGATTGGCGACGTCATTCGTCCGGACACGGCCCTGGTGGTGATCGAAACGCCGGCAAATCCGACGCTCGAACTCGTGGACATCGCGGGCGTCGTCCGGCAGGCCGGAACGGTGCCGGTGCTCGTCGATTCGACCTTCGCCACGCCGGTGCTGCAGCGGCCGCTGGCGCACGGGGCCGCGCTGGTGCTGCACAGCGCGACCAAGTTCCTCGGCGGGCATGGCGATCTCCTGGCGGGCGTCGTCGCCGGCTCGCACGCGCTGGTCCGCGACATCAAGCACGTGCGCGCGGCGACGGGCGGACTGTTGCACCCGCTCGCGTCGTTCCTGTTGCATCGCGGTCTGCCCACGCTGCCGCTTCGCGTGGAACGCGCCCAGGAGACGGCCATCCAACTGGCGCGGCTTCTCGCCGATGATCGCCGCGTGGCGAGCGTCCGGTTCCCGGCGCTTCCGGGGCAGGATCCTCGCGCGCTCCTCGGCCGCCAGATGCGCGGGCCGGGGAGTGTGCTCTCCTTCGAGATCGGCAACGACGACCCGACGGTCATGCGCGACTTCCTTGGCGCGCTCGAGATCATCACACCCGCGGTCAGCCTGGGGTCCACCGACTCGCTCATCCAGCCGCCCGCCGCGCTGACGCACCGGGTCGTCGATGCGCAGGCGCGTGAGGAAGTCGGGATCAGCCGCGGCCTGCTACGTCTGAGCGTCGGTTTGGAGGATGCCCGTGACCTGTGGCGCGACCTCGATCACGCGCTCGCCGAAGTGGCGTCGCGCCTGGAATTCCGCGATCACGCGCACGCAACTCCGCTGTAACACAAAGTGACAGTGGAGAATGTCAAGGAGCCGGGCCGATAGACATTCGGCCCGGCTCCGGCCATCTTAATAGTCTGGCCCCCGGCTACCACGCCTTCTGCGCGGGGGCTCCGCGACAGGTCGCATTCCGCTTCAGACGCCGGCGCCGCGGACGGCTTCGACATTCACTGCCGAGTCACCTGATGAGCATTGCCGGACTTCCCCTGATCATCCAGGGTGGGATGGGCATCGCGGTTTCCAACTGGAAGCTGGCGAGTGCCGTCGCGGCCGCGGGGCACCTGGGGGTCATCTCGGGGACCGCGCTCGACTCGGTCTTCGTGCGTCGGCTCCAGGACGGTGACCCAGGCGGCGCCGTGCGCCGGGCGCTGGCGAAGTTCCCGAAGCCGGAGGTCGCCGCGGAGATTCTGCGCCGCTACTTCAAGCCCGAAGGGCGCGCGCCCCACGAGCCCTACGAGCTGCTGCCGATGTACCGGCAGGCCGTCAGTGCGTTTCGCGAGCAGGTGACCATCGCCGCGAACTTCGTGGAAGTCTGGCTTGCGAAGGAAGGCCATCAGGGGCGGGTGGGCATCAATCTGCTGACCAAGGTCCAGATGCCGAACCTCGCCTCGCTCTACGGCGCGATGCTGGCGGGCGCCGACGTGGTGCTGATGGGGGCGGGCATTCCCCGCGAGATTCCCGGGGCGCTCGATGCGCTCGCGGTGCACGCGCCAGCGACGCTGCGGCTCGATGTGGACGGGCAGCCATCCGATCAGCCGGTGTTTCTGACCTTTGATCCGGCGACGCACGGCATGACGAACGTGCCGCTGAAGCGTCCCGACTTCTATGCGATCGTCTCGGCCCACACGCTGGCCACCAACCTGGCCCGGAAGGCGACGGGCAAGGTGGATGGTTTCGTGATTGAAGGCGCAACCGCCGGCGGCCACAACGCCCCGCCGCGCGGCGCCGTGCAGCTGAACGCGCGTGGCGAGCCGATCTATGGCGAGCGCGACGCGGCCGACCTGCAGGTGATGCGCGACCTGGGCGTTCCGTTCTGGCTGGCCGGCAGCTTCGGCACGCCGGAGGGGGTGGCGGAGGCGTTGCGACAGGGCGCGGCCGGCGTGCAGGTGGGAACGGCCTTCGCCTACTCCGACGAGTCGGGCTTCTCGGCGGAGATCAAGCAGAAAGTGCTGGCCGACATCGCCGAGGGACGCGCGTCGGTCTTCACGGATCCGCGCGCCTCGCCAACGGGTTTCCCGTTCAAGCTCATTCAGACACCGTCCATCGTGCAGCAGGACGACACCCGCGAGCGATGCTGCGACCTCGGGTACCTGCGCACGGCGGCGCGTCGTGCCGATGGACGGCTCGTCTACCGCTGTCCGGCCGCGCCGGTGAAGGACTTCCTCAATGCCGGCGGGAGCGAAGCGGAGACAGTGGGGCGTCGCTGCCTGTGCAACGGCCTCATGTCCGACATCGGCCTGGCGCAGATTCGCAGGGATGGATCGGTGGAAGCGCCGATGGTGACGAGCGGGGACGCCGTCACCGACCTGGCGCGCGTGGCGAAGGGGCGCACGTCGTATTCCGCCGCCGACGTGCTGGAGTATCTGCTGGCCGAGGTGACGGTCGGTGCTGAACTCACGGCGTAGCGCCGCGATCGGGATGAGCCCGGAGGAACCCGTCTGATGCAGTACCTGTGGACCGAGGCGATGGCGACTGGCGATGACGAGATCGACGCCGAGCACCGCACCTTGATTTCCTGGATCAATCGCCTCAGCCAGGCCAATGAGGCCGGAACGGGCGAGTCGGAAGTCCGAAGGATTCTCACGTTTCTGGGCATCTACGCTACGCGGCATTTCGCCAACGAGGAGTCGTGCTTTGCACGGCACAAGTGCCCGCACGCGGCGGCTAACAAGAAAGCGCACGAGCAGTTCATCGAGACCTTCGGGCGGATCAAGGCAGAGTGCGACGCGAAAGGCGTGACCGAGTCGCGGGCGCTCGAACTGCAGAAGTCGCTGGGCGACTGGCTGCAGAACCACATTCTGAAAGTGGATACGTCGCTGAAGCCGTGCCTGAAGCCATAAGGTGACGCCGGTGCGGATCTAGCGCGGGCGGCGACGCGTGGCGCGCAGCGGCCGGGCCAACGCCCGGCCGCCTTCGCTTGTAGGAAGGGAGAGAAACGTTCGCGTGCGCATGCGCGTACAGATGAGGGCCGCGATGCCCGCCGGGGTAAACCCTGGCCTGCCCGGGCGGGTTCTAACGTTCGGGTCGCCGCTCGCCGCGCCGCTGCCATCGATTCCCGTCGCCGGATGACAATGAGATCCCTGCTTACCCTTCGCCTCGCGCTGCTTGCCCTTGCCGTTGCCTTCTGTGCCCCTTTCCGTGCCTCCGCGCAAGCGGTCGATGTCATCCGCGGCCGCATCGTGGGCGAGGATTCCATTCCCATTGCCGGCGCCCGCGTGCAGGCGGTGTCGCTGAGCGGCAACGTCACGCGTCGCGCGCTGACGGACAACAGTGGGCGCTTCACCATCACCTTTCCGAATGGCGACGGTGACTACATGGTCACCGTGCAGGCGATGGGCTTCTCGATGAAGCGCTTCGAGGTCAAGCGCACGGCCGACCAGGAGATCCTCATCGCCGATGCCAAGCTCTCGCGCGCAATGACGGAACTCGAGGCGGTGAAGGTCACGCCGGGCGAGCGCGCCCGGGCCAATCGCGACGACCGCCAGCCCGACATCTCGGGGAGCGAACGCAATGTGAGCGCCGCCAACGTCGCCGCGGGGGATGCGGGGAATCTCGCCGCGATGGCGGCCTCGCTGCCGGGGGTGACGCTCGTCCCCGGCACGAGCGGTGACGCCTCCGGTTTCTCGGTGCTGGGCCTCACGCCCGACCAGAACGCGTCCACGCTGAACGGCGGATCGTTTGGCGGCGCTGACGTGCCGCGGGACGCGGGCGTCTCGAGTTCGCTGTCGACGAGCCCCTACGATGTCTCGCGCGGCGGGTTCAGCGGCGCCCAGTTCAACATCCGGTCGCCGTCGGGGAACAACTTCCCGACGCGCACCAACTCGTTCAATCTCGACGCCCCGTTCCTGCAGTGGACCGACCGGGCGGCGACGGCGCTCGGCCAGAAGTACACGAACCTGTCGCTGGGCGGACTGCTCTCGGGACCGGTCAAGATTGACGAGGCGTTCTACAACTTCTCGTACCAGCTGGGGCGGCGATCCAACGACCTGCAGACGCTGCTCAATACGTCGTCCACCGGCCTCGTGACGAGCGGCGTGAGCCCCGATTCGGCGTCGCGCCTGCTGAACATCCTGCGCGCCAAGGGCATTCCCCTCTCGCCGCGCGGGTCGCTCAACAACCGCACCACCGACAACGGGTCGCTGCTCGCCACGATCAACATTGCGCCGACCGGGTCGCGCACCGGCGCGGCCTACGCGCTCACGTTCAACGGGTCGGCCAACCGCAGCGCGCCGGTGGGCGGCTCGGTGAGCGAGCTCCCCGGGCACAGCGGCGAGCGCACCAACTACAACGGCGGCGTGCAGGCCCGCCACTCGGCGTACTTCGAATCGGGCTTCCTGTCGGGCTTCCTGTCGGAGACCAACATCACGCTGAGCGGCTCGCGCAGCGCCGGCGATCCGTACTATGCGATGCCCAGCGGCACGGTGCGCATCAACTCCACGCTCCCCGACGGGTCGATGGGAGTGCGCGGCATCCAGTTCGGCGGGTCGTCGATCCTCGACAACGCGTCGCGCAGCGCGAGCATCGGCGGGATCAACACGCTCTCGTGGTTCGCGAAGAACAACAAGCACCGCCTCAAGCTCACGACCGAACTGCGCCGCGACGCGTTCAACCAGGATCAGACGACGAACCAGCTCGGGTCGTTCAGCTACCTGTCGCTGGCCGACCTCGAGGCCGGCCGGGCCGCGTCGTTCTCGCGGCAGCTCTCGCCGCGGGTGCGCAGCGGCGCGCAGACCGTGGGCGCGCTCTCGGTGGGCGACGCGTGGCGCAAGAGCAACGACCTGCAGATCCAGTACGGCGTGCGCGTTGACGGCAATGCGTTCAGCGCGGGCCCGACGGAAAACCCGGAGATCGAGCGGCTGTTCGCCGTGAAGAACAGCGCCACCCCCAATCACGTGTATGTCAGCCCGCGCCTCGGCTTCTCGTGGCAGTACGGCCAGGGCGCGCAGATTCCGGGCTTCGAGGGCGCCATTCGCGGTCCGCGCGCGGTGGTGCGCGGCGGATTGGGCGTCTTCCAGAACGTGCCCCAATCCACGCTCCTGGGTGCCGCGCTCGACAATACCGGCCTCACGTCCGGCGTGCAGCAACTCAACTGCGTTGGGGGCACGGTCCCGTCCCAGGCCTGGAACACGTGGGCCACGAACGCGGCGTCGATTCCCTCCACCTGCGCCGACGGCTCGGTGACGTCGCCGTTCACGAACGTGTCGCCCAACGTGAGCCTGTTCTCCAAGGCGTGGCAGTCCACCCGCAGCGTGCGCGGCAACCTCCAGTGGAATGGTCCGGTGGCGAACGGCCGCTTCACGGCGACGGTGGACGTGACGTACTCGAGCAACCTCAACCAGCCGGCCAACTACGACCTCAACTTTGCCGGCGCCACGCGCTTCTCGCTGGCGAGCGAAGGCGGGCGTCCGGTCTTCGCGCCGGCGACCAGCATCGATCCCGTCACCGGCATCACGGGACCGCGCGCGTCGCGGCTGCACCTCGAGTACAACGCCGTCAACGAGTCGCGTTCCGACCTGCGCTCGGAGTCGAAGCAGGTGACGCTGCGCCTCGTGCCGATGACCTTCAGCTCGAAGCTGGGCTGGAACATCGGCTACGTGTTCGGCGACGTCCGCGAGCAGTATCGCGGCTTCCAGAGCACGGTCGGCGATCCGCGCACGGTGGCCTGGTCGCGCTCGGCCGCGGCGTCGCGGCACCAGGTGCAGTATTCGCTCAACTACAACTTCTTCGATGCCGTGCGCGTGAATTGGTTCGGCAACGTGCGCGCCGGGTCGTACTACACGCCGGGCGTCAGCGGCGACGTGAACGGCGATGGGTTGTACAACGACCGCGCCTTCATCCCGAACCCGTCCACCGCCGCCGATCCGGCGCTCGCGACGGCCATGCAGTCGCTGCTCCGGAGTTCGACCGGCGGGGCCCGAAAGTGCCTCGAGTCGCAGTTGGGGCGGCTCGCCGACCGCAACAGCTGCCAGGGGCCGTGGACCCACACCGCCTTCCTGAGCGTCTCGTTCAATCCCATCAAGCTGCACCTTCCGCAGCGCGCGAACATCCAGTTCCAGGTGAGCAACCCCATCGGCGCCGCCGACCTGCTGGTCAACGGGGAAGATCACCTGAAGGGGTGGGGGCAGACCATCCAGCCCGAGGCGACGCTGCTCTATGTGCGCGGCTTCAATCCGGTGACGCAGCGCTACACGTACGAGGTGAACCAGCGCTTCGGTTCGACGAAGCCGTCGCAGACGACCATTCGCCAGCCGGTGACGGTCACCGCGCTGATGCGCTTCGACCTCGGTCCGCCGCGCGAGCGGACGCTGCTCACGCAGCAGCTGGACCGCGGCCGCCGTCTCGCGGGCCAGAAGGCCAGCGAGAGCATGCTCAACGCGATGTACGGCGCCGGCGGCGTCACCATCAACCCGATGGCGATGATCCTGCGCCAGACCGACAGCCTGCACCTCACGTCGGCGCAGGGCGACAGCCTGGCGACGATGAACCGCGCCTACCTGATCCAGCTCAACCGGCTCTGGGCGCCGATCATCAAGGAACTCGCGGGGCTGAGCGACAATTACAGCCATGAGCAGGCGTACGCGCAGTACAAGAAGACCCGCGAAGCCTCGGTGGACATCCTCATCAGGGTGGCCCCGCGCGTGAAGGCCGTGCTCACCAAGGAACAGCAGCGCAAGCTGCCGTCGCTCGTCGCCGCGCACCTGGATCCGTGGTACCTGCAGTCCATCCGCTCCGCCACGGTTGGCGGCACGGGCGGCGGTCCGTTCATGTTCATGGGCGGCGGCGCCGGCGGACCGGGTGTCCAGACCATCATGATCTCGCGCTAATCCGTGGCTCCCCTTTCTCTCGTCCCGTCCATGACCCTTCGTCTTCGCTCCTTCCTGATGGTGGCGGCGGCCGCCGCGCCGCTTGCCGCGCAGCAGCCGCTGCCGACGGTGCGTCCGCTTGGCCCCGTCACCCGCGTCTCACCCGCCGACCTGCTCGGCTCGGTTTCGGCCGTGCGCCCCCTCCCGGGGGGCGGTGCCATCGTCAACGACCTCACGCGCCGCCAGCTGATCGTGCTCGACTCGGCGTTCAACAAGGCGTCGGTGATTGCCGACACCACGCCGGCCACGGCCAACAGCTACAGCAGCCGCGTCGCCGGGCTGATGCCGTATCGCGGCGATTCGTCGCTCTTCATTGATCCGCAGTCGCTCTCGATGCTCGTGATCGACGGCAAGGGCGAAGTGGTGCGCGTGATGGCGGTGCCACGCCCGCAGGATGCGAACTTCATGATCGGCGGGCCGTTCGGGACACCGGGCGTGGATCCGCAGGGGCGCATCGTCTACCGCGGCTTCGTGATGCCCAACATGCGCGGGATGAACATGCAGGGCCCGCCGCAGCCCGGGCAGGCGTTCCGCGCCCCGCAGATGGCCGACACCGCGCCCGTCTATCGCGTCAACCTGCAGACGCGGGCGCTCGACACGGCGACGTATTTCAAGATCCCGAGCACCAACGTCAGCATGACGCAGGACGACCGCGGCGCGATGCGCATCACCATGCAGACGAACCCGATGCCGGTGGTGGACGACTGGGCCCTCCTGCCCGACGGGCGCATCGCCGTCGTGCGCGGCAAGGACTACCACGTCGACTGGCTGGGGACGGACGGCAAGTGGACGGCGACGGCGAAGATCCCGTACAACTGGGAGCGGCTCGATGACGATGCAAAGGTGAAGTTCATCGACTCGGTGAAGGTGGAAGCCGAGAAGCAGCGCGAGGTGATCAATCGGGCCATGCAGAATGGGGTGAACAACGCCAACGCCGTGATGGGCGGCGCGGCTGCCGGTCAGCCGGTGCGTGTCGAGATGCGCTTCGAGGGTGGCGGCGGCGGCGCTCGCCCGCAGCAGGGCGTGCAGCAGATCAGCGCGCCGACCATCAACTTCGTCGCGCCCAAGGAGCTGCCCGACTACCGTCCGGCCTTCCGGATGGGCGCCGTGCGCGCGGATGGCGAGGGGAACCTGTGGGTGCGCACGACGGCGCCGACCGATGCGGGCCCGATCTACGACGTGATCAACGGCAAGGGCGAGCTGATCGACCGCGTGAAGCTCCCCTTCGGCCGCGTGATCTCCGGCTTCGGACCCGGCGTCGTTTACATGGGCGTGCAGGACGAGAAGGGCGCACGGCTGGAGATGGCGCGCATCAAGTGACGATTGAGGATCTGGAATCCGGATTCGGATTCCATGATAACGAATAAGGACAGCGACTCGCGATGAGAGCAATCGCGGGTCGCTGTCCTTTGTCGAATTCCTCGATCCGGATCCGGATTCCTGATCCTCAATCGTGGTCTTACGGGATGTTCGTCTCCACCGGAAGGTCGGTCCGCGCCGACCAATCCTGGAATGACCCATCGTACAACAGCACCGGATGTCCGAGCGCGCGGGCGGCGAGCAGCATCGCCGTGGCCTGCTGTCCCGTGTGGCAGTAGCCGATCACCACGTCGTCCGTCTTGACGCCGGCCGCGGCGAAGATGCGGGCCAACTCTTCGCGCGGCTTGAGCTGCAGCTTGGCGTCGTACAGCGCGGTCCACGGCACGCTGCGCGCGCCCGGCACGTGCCCGGCGCGCTGCGGGGCCTGCGGGCTGCCACCCTGTCGCGTCCCGTTGTAGAAGACACTGTCGCGCGCATCCACGATGGCGACGCCCGCCTTGCCGTTCATCGCGTGCACATAGGCAGCGTTCACCACGAAGTTGCGGACGCCCAGCGGCGCGAGGCTGCCCGCCGCGGCCGCCGGGACGTCGGCGGCGATCGGCTGTCCGGCGGCCGTCCAGGCCCCCATGCCGCCGTCGAGGAGCGCCACGCGGTCGCCGAGCCCGGCGAAGAAGAGCGTGAAGAGGACGCGGGTCGTCTGGTAGACCATGTCCTTCGCAAAGTAGACGACGACGCGTGAGTGATCGGACACGCCCAGCGCCGCCAGCCGCGCGCGCAGGGTGTCGGCGCCGGGCATCTCGACCGACAGCTTGCGGGCCGTGTCGCTCACCGAGACGTCGGCGACGCTGACGAACCGCGCGCCGGCAATGTGCGCGGCAGGATACTCTGCCTCCGCGCCGACGTGCAGCAAGACGAGATTCGGGTCGTGCACGTGGTGCGAGAGCCAGTCGGCGCTGACGAGCAGCGGGGCGCGCGGATCGGGCACGGCGGGAGCCAGCGCCTGCGCCGATGCGGCGCGCTGGGTCAACGTGAGCAGGACGAGCGATGCGAGCAGTCGGCGCACAGGGTTCCTCGTGTGGGCGTTGAATCGAGTGTACCTCGTGGGGCGGTGGCCGGACAAGGTGGGCGACGATAGGATTCCGGGACGCCTGAACGCGCGCTGCCGCTCGGACGTAGAGCATCAGTTGCGGTCGGATGACGATCACGGCCGCTCCGCCATCTGAATTGCGAGAACCGCCCGTGTCCAGCATCCCGCGTTTCGTACGCCTGGTCAGCCTGCTCGCTGCCGCCGCGACGCCGCTCGTCGCCCAGCCCAAACCCGCGGCCTCGAAGATCGTGTGGCCCGATGAGGGACCGGCCACGTGGGCGCCGCGCCCGACGGTGAGCGCCATCACCGCCAACGACCTGCGCACGAGACTCTACGGCATTTCTGACGACTCGATGCGGGGGCGCCGCATCGGCGAGCGCGGCAACTACCAGACCACCGACTACATTGCGCGCGAGTTCAAGCGCCTTGGGCTGAAGCCGGCCGGTGACAACGGCAGCTACTTTCAGGTGCTGCCATTCGGTCCGTTGGGGTACGACAGCGCGTCGTCGAGCCTCACGACCGCCAGCGGGGCGCTGCTCCGCAGCATTGAGTGGCTGCCGATGGCGCCGAACGCCGCCTCCGGCATCGCGGGCCGGGCGGAGCTGGCCGGCGCCGCCACCGTCTTCGCGGGACGCTGGGGCGACACCGTAGCACTCGATCCGGCGCTGGTGCGCGGCAAGATCGCGGTCTTTCAGGCGCCGCCGCCTCCGGTGCGTCCGGTGCCGACGGTGTTGCGGTGCGACTCGGTGCCGGACCGCTTCGGGGCGCAGGCCGCCGTGATTGCCGACGCCGCCTCACCGCGACCCGCCCGCGCCGCCGCCGGGATTGCCCGGGACACGCGCGCGCAGGCCGCGGGGGCCGTCGCGGTGCTGGTCATCGGACAGGACGTGATTCCCCCCGCCACCATCGCCGCCGCGTGGACGATTCGTGGCGGCATGCAGCCCGCCGCCGACGCGCCGGCGGCGATCGCCGCCGCCGCGCTGACGCGCGCCGCGGCCGCGAAGTTGTTTGGCAAGCCGGCGGACCAACTGAAGATCGGCGATGCGGGGCAGGCGGTGACGGCGCACTGGCTCCACGCCTGGAAGCTGTCAGACACCCCCGCGCGCAACGTTGTCGCCATCAAGCCGGGCAGTGATCCGGCGCTTGCCGCCGAGTACGTGCTGCTTGGCGCGCACAACGATCATATGGGGGCCGTCGCCGCCATCGACCATGATTCCGCCCGCGCGGTCAACCTGGTCACCCGGCGCCAGGGGGCCAATGATCCGGTCTGCCGCCCGACGGCGGACCAGCAGCGCCGCATCGACTCGCTGGTCGCGCGCGCCCGCGGCATTCGTCCCATTCGCCGGGACAGCATCATGAACGGCGCCGACGACGACGGCTCGGGAACCGTCGCCCTGCTGGAGATTGCCGAGCAGTTCGCCGCCGAGCGACCGGCGCGCTCAATCATCTTCGTCTCGCATCAGGGCGAGGAGGCGGGCATGCTGGGCTCCCGGTGGTTCGTCGACCACCCGACGGTGCCGCTCAAGGACGTCGTCGCCGCGCACAACATCGACATGCTCGGCAAGGGGCGCGTGGAGGAAGTGAAGTTCGGCGGCCCCGCGAGCATCCAGACGCTGGGCGCGCGCCGGCTCTCGCGCGAGTTTGGCGACGTGATTGACAGCGTCAACGCCGTCCGCAAGGAAGTGATGGCCATCGACAAGTCCTGGGACGTGACGGCCAACCCGATGAACCGCTTCTGCCGCAGCGACCAGGTGAACTACGTGCTCAAGGACATCCCGGTCACGTACTTCTCGCACGGATACGCGCTCGACTATCACATGGCGACCGATGAACCGCAGTACATCGACTACGAGCATGCCGCGCGGTCGAGCCGGTTCGTGCACGACATCATGATGGCCGTGGCAACCCGCCGCACGCGGCCCGCCTTCACGGGCAACGATCCGGCCTACCCGCGCTGCCGCTAGGCGCGCGGCGCGGGGGGAGCTAGAGCGCGCGGCGCTGGGGGAGAAAGAGCGAGGGGCGCGGCCAGGTGGTCGCGCCCCTCGTGCGTTTCGCGCGAACCCTGGCGACTACTTGATGCCGGCCGCCGCCTTGAACCGGGCGCGGACGTTGAGCAGCGCTGTCGCCGCGTCGGTGTTCTTCTTGGCGATGTCCTCGAGCAGGACGAGCGCCACGGCGTCGTCTTCGACGAGCGTCGGCTCCGGGCCGAGGCGGTGACCGAAGCCGGTGTGGCGGCCTGGATCGAGCACGACTTCGTTCTTCAACGCGATGTCATCGGCGCCGTACACCACGCGCACGACACAGAACTTCTTGCCCGACTTTTCCATGTAGCCGAAGCAGAGGCCATTGGCACTGGACGGCCAGGGGGGCAGGGTGTGCACCTTGCCGTCGGTTCCTTCGAAGGAGGAGAACCCGGGCGTGACGCGGCTGAAGTTGCGCTCGAAACCGCCGTGGTACATCAAGGCATGTCGCATGGAAGGGGGGAAAAGGGTTGCCTCTAACTTGCCGCCGGGCGCGGAGGATGACAACCCGGGCACAGGTGTTTCGAGTACTTTTCCACGCTGGCCTCTCGCTCTGCCGCGCCCCAGGAGTCTCCGTGCCCCAGCCTGTGATTGACGATGCGCTCCGTGCGCGCCTCCACGACCTGTGCGCGGCCGGCTGGGAGTTCTTCGACCGGTTCGACCGCACCGTGCGGGAGCGCGGCTTTCACGCCTTCGTCGCCTCGGAATACGAGGTGGTGCTCGCCGCGCTCGTCGAGCACCGTGCGCCCGGCCGGCGCTTCCTCGAGCTCGGCTCCGCCTCGGGCGTGATCACCATCATGGCCGACCTGCTCGGGTTCGAGGCGTATGGGATCGAGCTCGACCTGTCGCTCGTCGCCACCGCGCGCGAAATGGCGCATCGTTTCGACTCCAAGGCGCGCTTTGTTTCCGGGAGCTTTTTCCCGGCCGGGTACGCCTATCACGCGGCCGACGGCGACCTGCGCACGGGGACGCTCGGCGAGGGGCTGTCCGGGTACCAGGAGCTGGGATTTGCCCTCGACGACTTCGACGTCGTCTTCGGCTACCCGTGGGGCGGGGAAGAACCCGTGCTGCTCGACCTCATGAAGCGCTATGGGAATCCCGAGTCGCTGCTATTGATGCACGGCGTCAACGACGGGGTAAAGGCGTATCGTGGCGGGAAGCTGGTGACCAAGGCCCCATAGCGCGCGACGCTTCGTCATTTGAGCGGCGGTGGGATCCGCTTCCTGGTGGCCTGCTCGAACGCGTACGCCAGCTCAATCAGCCGCGGTTCCGAGCAGGCGACGCTGGTGAATCCCACGCCGACGGGCGACGGCTTGGCGTCGAAGCCGGGCGGGAAGGCCGGTGTCGGCGCATTCGGGGTGAAGCCGAACGGGACGAGCACCGTCGGGTAACCGGGCTTCGCGGCGATGCTCGCGCTTGACGGTCCCGGGAAGAGCAGGGCGTCGAGCTTCTGCTCCCGGATGACCTGCGCGATGCCGTAGGTGCCGCCGAGGGCGATGTCCTTCGCCCGGTCGGCCTCGTACTTCGCGCGATCGGCGATGGTGTCCTGTTCGTCGGAGATGTCGAGCAGTGACTGGCCGTACTTGATGGCGCCGCGCGGGGCGTTCTGCAGGTTGAAGTAGCGCAGGTCGGTGAGCGTCTTGATGGGGGTCGCGTTGCCGAGCGAGGCGAGCCAGGCGTTGAAGTCGCGCTTCATGCCGTAGGCGAGCACGGTCGAGCAGTTGGCGTTGTGGCCCTTGCGCTGCCCGATGCTGCCGCACGTTCCCCAGAGGAGGAAGTTCTTCGACGAATCCGCGGTCACGACGCTCGGAATGTTGGCGGAGTCGACGATGATGGCGCCTTCCTTCTTGAGGATCTCGATCACTTCCTTCATCATCGCGGCCTGCGCCGGCTCGAGGCCGCCGCGCGGGCGACCGGCGACGGTGACGGGCTCATAGAACGACGCGCGCGGAATGCCGATGCGCGCCCCCTTGAGCGCGTCGCGCTTGAGGTGCGGGCGGTAGTCCCGGTTGGGCGGCGGCGTGCAGGCCCTGGTCGCCGGATCGTTGGGATCGGGTTGCGCCGTCTCCATCGCGCCGAGCATGATCGCCGCGTCCTCGACCGTGCGCGCCATCGGCCCCGGCGTGTCCTGGTCGGCCGTGATCGGGATCACGCCGTAGCGGCTGATGAGCCCGACGGTCGGCTTGATGCCGACGAGCATGTTCTGGTTGGAGGGACTCAGGATCGAGCCCGACGTCTCGGTCCCCACATTCGCCGCCCAGAAGCTGGCGGCGGTGCCGATCCCCGAACTCGAGCCGCCGGTGAACAACGCGGGGCGTCCGTCGTTGAAGCCGGGGCGCGGATCGGGGCGCGGGTCGTACGGGTTGAGGCCGTAGCCGCCCAGCGCGCTGTAGTTCGAGGGCATCGGCGTGGGGCTGCCGGCCACCCAGTTGGCGAGCTCGGTCATCACCGTCTTCGCGATGATGATGGCGCCCGCCTCCTTCAGCTGCCGGGTCAGCGTCGCTTCATAAGGAGGCACCATATCCTTGAACGCGAGGGCGCCGCCCGTGGTGGGCATGTTGGTCGTGTGGATGTTGTCCTTGAGCGCCACCGGAATGCCGTGCAGCGGGCCGCGCACCTTCCCTTGCGCCCGCTCGCGATCGAGCGCCTCCGCCTCGGCGAGGGCCGTGCGGCTCACCGTGATCGTGGCGTTGACCTGCTTGTCGTACGTTGCGATGCGAGCGAGGTAGAGCAGGACGAGTTCCCGCGACGTGAGGCGGCCGTCCGTCAGCGCCGCCTGCAACTGCGGAATCGTTGCCTCGACGACGTCGAACGGCGCACGCGCGGGCGGCGGCGCGGGATGGCGCTGGGCGCTGAGCGGGGCGCCGAGCACGGCGCAGAAGGTCGCGAGGACGGCGAGCGTGCGGCGAGTCATGGATCGGGGCGGCTTGGGGGAAGGGCGGTGCACCAGCGCGGATTATGCATTGCGCCGCCGGGCGCGAAAAGGGGGTGCGCCGGGTGCGGCGGTCCTAACGGGTGGCCGGTGCCACCCAGCGGGCCCGCGCGGCGGCGTCCCACGTCGGACGCGACGGCGCATTGGCGACGTCGAGGATGGTGTAGAAGATCATGCGCAACGATCGTACGGCCACATCGGCGTTTATCAGATCGACCGCATCCCGCGCCGTGTGCACCTCGGCGTGCGGGCCGTTGAAGAAGAAAAGCGACGGAACGCCGAGCCGGGCGAAACTGTACTGATCGGAGCGCGTGAAGTACGTCCCGTTCCATGGATCGTTCACCAGGCGCAGTCCCACCTCGGGATGCTCGCGCGCCACCTGGTCGGTCACGCCGCCCAGGGTGGAGTACGACTTGCCGACGACAATCAGGCTGTCGGTGGCGTTGCGGCCGATCATGTCCACGTTGATGACCGCGACCGCCTGGCTCAGGGGACGCACGGGGGATTTCGCGAACGCGGCGCTTCCCCACAGGCCACGTTCCTCACCCGAGAAGGCCGCAAAGATGATGGTGCGCGCCGGGCGTGGGTGCAGCGACGCGAAGGCACGCGCCAGCTGCATCACCCCCACTGTTCCCGACCCGTTGTCATTCGCGCCGTTGCAGATGGAGTCGGCGCCGACCGCGGTGCACTTCTGACCGCCGCCCGCAACCCCGATGTGGTCCATGTGCGCCGTGACCAGCACGTACTCGTCGCGCCGCGCCGGGCTGCTTCCCTCGAGGATGCCGATGGCGTTTGGCGCGGTGGCGGTCGGATTGGCAGCGAGCGCGGCGAGCGTGTAGCGCTGCAGATAGCTGCCGGCATCGCCGCCGGCGGCGAGGCCAGCGCTTTGAAGCGCCGCGCCGACATAGGTCGCGGTCAGCTCAAGCTCGCGACTGGGCGTCGCCCGGCCGCGCATCGAGTCATCCGCAATGACGCCGAGGAGCCGAAGGAACTCGCTCGAGGAAATTGACGCGGCCGCGGCGTTGACCGCGGCCACCGTTGGCGTCGTGCCAGCCGGCGCGGTCGGCGCGTCCGCGCATTGCGCGAACAGCACCGGTCCCAACAGGACGACGAGCGTCCGCAGGCACAGGACGTTACGGCTTCGGCTGACATCGGCGGCGCGGTTCGGCAAGCGACGCTCCAGGTGATCGGGCGTGTAGTGCTGACGGAAGCTACGGCACAACCGGACCTGTCGAGAACCGGGCGCGCACCTCGTCGCTGACGCGCGTCAGTCGCCCGGTGGCGCGGTTGATGGGACACCAGAGCGTCCGGGCCTTCGCCAGCAGCTTGCCATCGACGGCGCGCACGATTTCGGTGAGCCGTTCAAAGCGGTGCGAGTCGGCGGCTCCCACCCAGGTGCGCGCGATGATCGCGTCGCCGGGGAGCGCGGGATGCTTGTAGTCGATCTCGTGCCGCACCGCGACCCACGCGACCTCGGCTTGCTGTTCCGCCGTCGCCGCCGTGGACCAATGCGCAATGGCCACGTCCTGCACCCACCGCAGGTACACCACGTTGTTCACGTGGTTCAGGTCGTCGATGTCGCCGGGCTCGATGTCGCGCGGCAGCTCGAAGATGTCGTGCGGCATCATCGGCGTGGTTCTTCAGCTGAAGGGAGTTGGCAGGTGCCGGTGGACCAAATGCAGTATAACATACGAAGTCGTCACTTCGTCCCGTACGAACCGGTGAAACGGGCCGATGCCGACCGCCGTAGTACCAACCGGTAGCACGCGACACTCCTTCACCGCCGCCCATGCCCCAGTCGTCCGCTCCGACCGCGCAAGTCGAGACGCCCGTTGCCGGAGCGCGCACGGCGCCGACCGCCACCGAGATGTACGAGGCGGCGCGCCTCGCACGCAGTGAACTGCGCAGCCAGCAGGGAAACCTCCAGGGTGAGCGCCGCCGCGTACGAGAACAGCTCACCACCGCCACCAATCCGGCGGACATCAAGGGTCTCGAGGGGCGCCTCGCCGTCATCGACGAGCGCATTGCCGACGTCGAGAAGCAACTCGCCGCGGCCGATGCCCAGGTCGCGGCGCGGGCGGCCATTCCCGGCGTCATCGTGGAACCGCCGCGGAGCGGACCCGATCCGGAAGCCATCGTCGGCATGGGAATGGGTGCTTCACTGCTGCTGCTCCTGCCGCTCAGCATCGGCTATGCCCGCCGCTTGTGGAAGCGCGCGGCGGCGCCGGCGCTCTCCTCGGAAGTCAGCGACCGCATGGCCAACCTCGAACGCGGCATCGAGGCCATCGCCATCGAGGTCGAACGGATGGGCGAAGGGCAGCGGTTCGTGACGCAGCTGCTCACGGAGAGCGACCGCCGACGTCAGATCGCCGCCCAGCCGGCCGAACTGCGCCCGGGCCAGGAGCTGTAGCGCGAGCGGGGCGCACCAGACCATCGGTGCGCCCCGCTCCATCTGCCCACAGTTGCTTTACCGCTTCGCTCACCGCTTCGCTTCCGCTTCGCTCACGGCTTCTTCACCACGCCCGTGACCGTGCCGGCCACGCCGCCCGCGACACCGGGCAGTCCGCCCTTCGCGGCGGCATTGGCGTTACCCTGCGCCGACGCGTTGGCTCCACCCGCCGCCGCCGTCGCCAGTCCGCTGGCCGACGCCGCGGCGCCCGGCGTGCCCGCCGGAGCCAGCGAGAGAATCGTCGCGTCGGACGCCCGCGCGTCGAGCTTGGCCTGCACCCGCGACAGCGCCTGCGTCACGGGGAGACCCTCCGCCGCGAGCCGCGAGACGACATCGAAGGCCACGACCAGCGATCGATTGCTCGGCGTGTGGCGCGCCATCGCCTCGATCTGCGCCGAGGTGGCGCCGTGGGCCATCAGCATGGCACCGCGCGAGATCTCCTCGCCGCTGGGCCTGGCCCGACCGGCCGCGAGCATCGCTTCCTGCGTGGTCTCCATGTCAGCCTGCGTGCGACCGGCGGCGGCAAGAATGTCCGCCTCCGACGCACCCTTGGCTTCACCCTCTGCTACGCGGTCCGCGATCGGCTTCTCAGGCAGCTCGCGCTGGCGCGCCGCGCTGAACATGCCCTCGAGTTTTGCGCGGCCGTTCGCGCTGAACCGCTCCGGCACATTGAACGCGGCATTGGCGTTGGCGTGCGCGCGTGCTTCGGCCGACGCTTTCGGGTCGGGCGCCGTCGCGGATACGCCGGCTTGCGTCGAGGCCTTCGCCGAGGCGCCAGCCTGCGCCGAAAGCATGGCGGGAACGAACAGTACAGCTCCGATCAACGACGGTCTCATCGATCCTCCTGGTTGTGCGTGGAAACTCGGGCGGCGCCAGAGGCGACGGTCACGAAGGCGGACTTTCCGCCGAAGCCGTCGTCCGAGGCCACCGCCCCTTCCGGCACGCGCCACGCGTTGCCATCAACGCGGAATGCGTACCGATATTCACCGGGCGCCAGCGTCACGTCCGCATACCACACGCCATTGGCGGCGCGCCGAGCGGGGACGGGCGTCCAATTGTTCCAGTCGCCGGCCAGCTCGACGCGCGACGCCTCGGGCGCGCGAATCGAGAGCCGGGTCGCGTCGCGGGGCACCCGCGGCGCGCCCTCCGGGCGCGGCAGCCGCAATGGGCGCGGCCCGCCGTTGCGCAGCACCAGGCCGACGCTCACGAACCGACCGCTCGACGCGCCGGTCAGCCACGAACTCGGGTACCGTCCTGCGCTCGCCTGCAAGAGGAGCGACGAGGTGAGCGAGAACGACGCCGATCCACTGGAAACGTTCATGCGTTCCACGGGCGACGTGCGCCGTCCGGCGCTGCCGCCAAGGAGCATGCGCCCAACGGCGATCGACGCACTCGCGGCGCGATCGAGCACCAGCGTGCCGGCCACGCGACTGCGTTCTTCGCGGTAGGAAAGCAGCAGCGGCGTGTCGCCCGCCATCGCCTGCCATTGCGCGCCGTATACCGGGCCGCGCGCCGTGCGGGTGATGGAGGTAAGGGTCACCGGTACCGGTGCGGCCGCCGTGCGCACCCCGCGCATGATGGTGCGCCCGCTGGCAAGGCGCGCTCCGGCGAAGGCCGTGATCGGCCCGAAGTGCATCTCGAGGGCCGGGGTGACGTCGCCGACGCTGAAGGTCGCGCCATACGACGTGCGCACGTAGCTGCCGGCGGCGTTGAGCGTGAGCGAACTTCGCATCCGCTCGCGGGTGCGCGCCGAGAGCCCAGCGTCGGCCCCGGCCTGCCATCCATCGTCCTGCAACCGGCTGCCGGAAGCCGAGAGCGAGACGTTCACCGGCGCGAGCGGAAAGAAGACGACGCCGGGGGCGGCGCTGACGGTGGTGGAGCGAAGGCCGCGCGCATCCGTGGACGATCCCGCGCCGATGCTGAACTGCGTGACCACCTGCTGCGCCCACGCGGCACGACAGGCGGGGATGCTCACGCCGACGAGCGCCACGATCACGAGACTGGATGGGACGAGGGCAGCGAGACGAGTCTTTCGCATGGTGACCTCGAGCAGGGGGGCCGTCCGGGACGGGTGCCGAGCTGCTGTCTCCGGCACGGCTCCGTTAGGGAGCAACCTGCAATACGGTCGAGGCGCGACCTATCGGCCGACGTCCGAAATGGCCGTCAGCCGCTGTCCTACGTCCTGTTGTCAGTCTCTAAGAGGCGCGCGGCGTCCGCCTCAGTATCCGCGTGTGCGGTCTACGGCCCAGCGTGGCACGCGTCCCTGCTCGACGTCGGCAAGGCATTCGAGGAACCCGTCCACGGCTCCGGCGACGGTCGTGGGCCCGGCGCAATGCGGCGAGATCAGCACGCGCGCATGATCCCAGAGGGGAGAATCAGGCGGCAGCGGCTCCACCGCGAACACGTCGAGCGCGGCGCCGCGCAGCCACCCCTGCAGGAGCGCGCCGGGCAGCGCATCCTCGGCGACCACCGACCCGCGTCCCGCATTGAGCAGCACGGCGCCACGGCATCGCGACATGACGGACGCCGAAAACAGCCCGCGCGTGGACGGCGTGTCGGGCAGGGCAAGAATGATCCAGTCCACATCGGAGACGAGTTCCGCGAGGGCGCCGACCGCATGCATTGCGCGGAATGGTGATGCGTTGCCGAGCGCGCGAGGTGCGGCACGTGGGGTGCCCGAACGCGAGACACCGTCCACCGTGACGCCAAGCGCTGCGAGCTTCGCGGCGATGGCGCTCCCGAGGTCGCCGGTGCCCACCACGAGCGCGCGCGTGCCCGCTACCAGCGGCACGTCGCGCGGCGCCCATCGATGCTCGTGCTGCGCCGCCGCCAAGTCGAACAGCTGGTGCTGAAACGCGAAGATCCGCGCGACCGCCCACTCGGCGATGGCCGGTCCGAACGATTCCGGCGTGCGCGTCAGCAGGATGCTCGGATCGAGTCCGGGTGGCGCCAGCCAGGCATCCACGCCGGCCCCCGTGCAGTGCACCCACCGTACGCCGCCCAGCGCCGTCGCGTGCGGTGGCCGCTTGAAGCCGACGTACGTGTCCGCCCACGCGAGATCCTCGGCGGTCACCTCGGTGTGGAGGGCGCCGCGGCATTCCAGGGCCGGACGCGCCGCGCGCAGCGCCGCGACAATCGCCTCGTGGGAGCGCGTCGCGACGAGGACGCGATGCGGCGCGCCGGCCGGCACGGGCGCGCCCGCCGGCACGCCGTCGCTCATTGGGGAATGAGCGCGCCGAGGTGCTGCGTCCACCCCGCGTGCCAGGTGTTGAACGTCTCCGCGGGCATCGGCCTGGCAATGAAGTACCCCTGCGCGATGTCGCACCCCGCGGCGCGCATCTGCTGCCAGTCGGTGAAGACCTCGACGCCCTCCGCGACGGTCGTCAGGCCAAGCTGTCGCGCCATCCCGAGGCTCGCTTCGACAATGGCGCGCGCCGACGCGTCGCGATCGGCGCCGTGCACGAAGCCGCGATCGATCTTCAACTCGTCGAATGGAATGTTGCGAAGCTGCGCGAGCGAGGAGTGCCCGGTGCCGAAATCGTCGATCGAAAGGCCAATGTGCTTCAGGCGCAGGCGCGTGAGAATGTCGAGTGCCATCACGACGTTGGTCATCAGCCGCGTCTCCGTCACTTCGAGGACGAGCTGACGGTTCGACACCCCCGCGTCGCGGAGGGCGCCCTCGACAAAGTCGGGGAAGTCGAGCGCGGCGAGATTGTCCATCGAGACGTTCACGGCGACGACGATGGCCGAGCCTTCGTCAAGCCAGGCCCGCGCCTGCCGCAACGCGGCCAGCAGCACGACACGCGTGAGCGCATCGATCAGCCGGTGCTCCTCGGCGACGCCGATGAACTGGTCGGGGTAGACGAGCCCGTCCTGTGGATGCTGCCAGCGCACGAGCGTCTCGACGCCGACCACCTTGCCGGTGGCGAGCTCCACCTTGGGCTGGTAGTGGTTCACGAGCTCGCCGCCGTCGATGGCCCGCGCGATCTCCTGCGGCCCGTAGGTCTTCCGCGGTGCGCGGGGCGGAGCCTTGGGCGCCGGCGCCGGCGCTTCAACGAGGGCGCGCAGCCGGTCCGGAGCCACCGGCTTGTTCATCGCGCCGCGCACGTCGAGCGCGTGGGCCTTCGCCAGCGTGGAAGCCGTCTGCAGGATGCGATCGTCCTCGCCGCTGACGAGGATCAGCCCGCCGGAGTACTTGAGGCGCGCCAGGTGGCGGACGAACTCGATCCCATCCATCTCGGGCATCTGCAGGTCCAGCAGGATCAGCTCCGCCGCGTGCACGTCGGCTTCGAGCGCCCGCACCGCCGCCATCGCATGCTCGTGCGTCGTGACCTCGCTGAAGCCGAGCGTCTGCAGCTGGCGGCTGACGAGGCGAAGCGCGAACGGTTCGTCGTCGATGACGAAGATCTTCATGCGAGCGGGTTCCGGTGGGCCGGCGAGAGGGTCACGATCCCGCCAGATACTTCGTTAACGCCGCATCCACCAGCGCCAGTTCCGTGCCGAAGCGCTGGTACGCGTCGTTGACCAGTCCCGCCTGGCCCATCTTGCCGGCCTTCTCGAGCTCGGCGCACAGCTCCCCGAAGTACAGCGCGCCGACGGAACGCGCCGACGACTTGAGCCGGTGCGCCAGCGCGCCCACCTGGCTCAGGTTCCCGGCATCGTGCGCGACGTGGATCTCCTCGGCGAGCTGTCGCGCCGAGGCCTGGAAGTCGGCGAGGAACTCGCGGATGACGGCCTCATCGTCCCCGACGAGGTCTGCCAGCGCCGACCGACGGACCTCGCCTGGTGTGTACTGCGGCTGCTGGGCCATGGAATTCTCAACTGGAGCCGGAGGTGTCGCCGCCGGCGTCTCCGTGGCGTCGTCCCGGGCCGCGGCGTCGCGAACGTCCGGGGAAATGTAGCGGTTGACGAGTTCCCGCAGTGTCCGTAGCGGTACCGGCTTGGTGAGGTAGCCATCCATGCCCACCGTCGTTGCCCGCGCCGCCTCGCCGCGCAGCGCGTTGGCGGTCAGCGCCACGATCGGGAGCCGCTCGCCTGCTTTCTCTTCGGCGCGAATGGCCTGCGTCAGCGCGTAGCCGTCCATCTCGGGCATGTGCAGGTCGCTGAGCAGGAGCGCGTAGCGGCTGCCGGCGCGCCACATCGCGAGGGCCTCGGCGCCGTTCTCGGCGATCTCCGCGGTGTGACCGAGGAGCTGCAGTTGCTGGAGGATGACCTTCTGGTTCGTGTGGTCATCCTCGGCGACGAGAATCAGTCGGCCAGCGCGGCGGGCCTCTTCCACGGAGAACCGTTCCGGCTTTCGCGCGTCCTCGGGCACCGTCAGTAGCTCGGACGTTTCAAGGCCGTGGTAGACTTCGGGCGACGCGCGGCCGGCAGCCACGGCCGTCGCGCGAATCAGGCGGCGGCTGCGGAGCAACTCCAGGTCGAGCATCACGACATTCGGCACCTTCACGCGCTCCACGCGCCGGCGGCCGCGCGTGAGCGCGACATGGCGCACGTTGTGGTAGTCCGCGAAGTCGGGGATCGAGTCGAGCACGCGCTGGCCATTCAGGTCGTGGAGAATGACGCACAGGCTGCCCAGACGGCCGGCCAGCGTCGCGGCTGACGGTTCGTCGGCCACCACGTCGACGCGCGCACCGGCGAACTCGAGGTAGCGCTTCAGGTCCCTGGCCGGGATGCCGCCGTCGTGCTTGACGATGATGCAGTTGAGACCGGTCAGGTCGTGCGGTACCAGCGCGGGCTTCGACTCGACGACGGGCAGGGGGATCGTCACGCGGAAGGTCGAGCCCGCGCCGGGCGCGCTGGTCACGCTGATCTCGCCATTCATCAGCTCGACGAGCCGCTTGGTGATTGCCAGGCCGAGCCCGGTGCCGCCGAACTTGCGCGTGGTGGACGCCTCGGCCTGCGTGAAGGAGGAGAAGAGCCGGCTGACGGTCTCCTCCGTCATGCCGATGCCGTTATCCACCACGTCGCAGTAGAAGACGGACGGATCGCGGCTGGCGATGCCGATGCGGATCGAGACCTGCCCGTGCCTCTCCGGCCGGCCCGCGCTGAATTTGATGGCGTTGCCGGTCAGGTTGTACATGATCTGCCGCAGCCGCGTCGGATCGCCGCGCACGCGGAGCGGCACCTCGGGTTCCACGAAGAGCAGCAGGTCGACGTCGCGCGACCGCGCCACCGGCAGCAGCGACTCGGTGAGGTCTTCGGCGAGCTGCAGCAACGAGACGTCGGCCAGGTCGATCTCGAGGCGCCCGGCCTCGATCTTGGAGAAGTCGAGGATGTCGTCGATCACCGCCATCAGGGCGTGAGCGGACGACTGGATCGTCTGCACCGCATCCATGTCATGCGGCGGGAGCTGGCTCTGTCCGAGGATCTCGGCCATCGCGATGACGCCGTTGAGCGGCGTGCGGATCTCGTGGCTCATCGTCGCAAGGAAGGCCGACTTTGCCCGGCTGGCGGCGTCCGCCGCTTCCTTGGCCTGGCGCAGGTCATCCTCGGCTTGCCGACGCGCGGTCAAGTCGGTGAGCGTCCCTACGGCGCGCAGGGCCTGCCCGTGCGCGTCGCGCTGCACCACGCGGCCACGCACATAGATCCAGCGATACGAGCCGTCCTTGGCACGGACGCGGAACTCCTCCGAGTACGGCAGGTCCGCCTTGATCGTCGCCACCAGCGTCGCGATGACTCCGTCGCGTTCCTCCGGGTGGAGCAGGCGCAGCCAGTCCTTGACGTCGCGGCTCAATTCACTCGGCGTGTAGCCGAGCATCGTCGCGAACGGGTCGTTGAAGCTGTACCGGCCATGCAGGATGTCCCACTCCCAGACGCCCTCCGACGATGCCTCCATGGCGAAGGCAAATCGCTGATCGCTGGCCTTCACGCGCTCGTACGCCCGTTCCAGCGCGAGGTCCCCGCGGCGCCGCTGGATCACGCTCCAGATGTCGTGGCCGATGATCTCGAGCTCCTGCACATCCGAGGTTTCGTAGTCGGTGTCCTTGTTGCCCACGCCGAGGAGCATCACGACCCGGCCCCCGTCGCGCACGGGGACGGCGAGCAGCCGCCGCAGCGCGACATGCCCGGTGGGGCAGGCCGGAAGCCCCCCGGCCTCGAGCTGGTTGAGGACGATCGGCTCGCCGCTGCGCACGGCATCGGCCCAGGTCCCGGCCGATGACACCGGATAGTGCGATTCGTACAGGCACTCGCACTGCTCCTGCGTGCCAGTCGCCCACGTGCCGAACTCGATGTGCTCCTGGTCTTCGGCGAACAGGTGCAGGAGGCCCACACCGCTCCCGGTGAGTCGCGTGGCCTCGTCGATGCCAAGCTGGAGAATTGCCGCCTCGTCGAGCGTCGCCGCCTTCTGGCTCATCGCGAGCATTGCCTTGAGGCGCCGGTCGGTGGTCTGCAGAATGGCGTTGGCCTTGGCCAGTTCCGCGGTCCGCTCCTCGACGAGGTCCTGCAGGTGGTCGCGCAGGCGGGTCAGTTCCGTCGTCGCATTGACTTCCGCCGTCACGTCCTGGAACGAGCCCACGGCGCGGCGCGGCGCGTCCGCCGCGTCCCGCTCGATGCGCACGCGCACGTGCAGATACCGTTGCGGTCCGCCATCCGGGGCGGCGCGGACAATGCGGTCCACATCGGCGCGCTGGCCAAGGGCCGCCCGCATATGGTCGACGTCGTCGGGGTGGAACAGGTTGAACAGCCACGGCGCCGCATCGCCCGCCGACGACTGCAGTACCGAGGGGTCGAAGCCGAGCACCCGGAGGAAGCCGGGGGAGGTACGTACCTCGTCCGTGAGGAAGTCGTGCGCGAACGACCCGAGCTTGGCGATTTCCTCCGCCTGCTGCAGCGTGGCTTGCACGGCGCGCTGCTCGGTGACGTCCACCCAGCCCAGCACCAGTTCGTCGCCGGCGCGCGAGACGAACCGCTGCACGTCGCGGAACGTGCCATCCTTGCAGCAGATGTGCAGGTCGGGCGACTGCACCGGCACCTCCTCGGAGGACGCGCGCCCCACGTCGTCCGTCCAGACCGCCGCGAGCGTCGCGCGGATCGCCGGGTCCGGGTAGAACTTCGTCATCTGCGCGTCAACCGTCGGGATGTCCTCGATGGTGTAGCCGAAGCGCTCGGTGAACGCGTGGTTGAGCCGCGTGATGAGGCCCGACTGCTCGTGCATCACGTACATCGGAAGCGGCGAGGACTCGAAGAGGCGGCGGAACCGCTCCTCGCTGGCGCGCCGCCGTTCTTCCTCGATGCGGCGCCGTTGCTCGGCGGCCACCGACTGCAGGACGAGCCCGAGCAGACGCGCCACCTCGCCGAGCGTCGACAGGGTCTCGATATCGAAGAACCCGCGCTCCGCCGCGTAGAACACGATGATGGCGACCACCTTGCCATCCACGATCACCGGGAGCGTCGCGCAGGACCCCAACCCATGCTCCTTGGCGAGTGCGTGCCACGGCGCGGTGGACGGATCGTGCGCGAAATCGTTGGCGAGAACGACGCGGGCGTCGCGCACGCACACGCCCGCCGGCCCCCGGCTTGACGGCAGCGCCGGGTCAGTCGTGATGTTGAGCTGCTTGACGTACTCGCTCGCGGAGCCCGCCCACGCCACCGGACGGACGACTCCGGCGGCTTCGTCCACCGCGCCAATCCAGCAGAGACGGAATCGTCCCTCGTCCAGGGCGGCCTGCGTGACAATTTCATACGCCGACTGCGCCGAGGTGGCGGTGAAGAGCGCCTCGCTCGCGCGGTTCAGGAACGCGTAGAGCGCGTTCAGGCGCGCCAGCCGGCGTGTCGTCTCGATCTGCTCGGTGACGTCGCGGACGAAACAGAACAACTGGCCGCCGCCGCTATCCGGGAGATGCGAGGCGCTGATGTCCACCTCGATGACCCCGCCATCCTTGCGACGCCACTGACTGCGGAAGCGCGCGCTCTGCCGGCGCATGAGTTCGCTGATCCAGTCACGAACCTCCTCGGCGGGGACGCTCTGCATCAGGTCGGCCAGCGTGAGCTGCAGCAATTCCGACATGGCGTAGCCCGTCATCCGCTCCAGCGCCGGATTCACGTCGAGCAAGCGGCCGTCGGGCGCCATCAGGATGCTGCCGTCGATGGACGTCGCGGTGGCGGTCAGGAAGCGGGTGGCGAGCGCAAACTGGCGCTGCTCCGATCGGCGCTCGGCGGCCAGCCGTAACACGCGCAGGATCAGCCCCGCGAAGAGAATGAGCACCACCGCGGTCAGCCACGCGAAGATGGTGAACGTTCGCGCCCGCTCGTTCAGCGACGAGCGCTCCACCTTGGCCGTGACGAGCCAGGAGGTTCCCGCGATCCGCACCCCGGCGGCGATCACCGGCACGGTGCGATAATCCAGCCCCGTGACCGCCGAGTCGACGCGCGACGCGTACAGCTTTGCGGCGACGCGTGTCCGGTCGTACCGGCCCAGCCGGATGTGCATCGGCGTCAGGGTGGTGCCGGTCGTTGTGGCCGCCACGACCGAAATTGAATCGCCCTCCAGCTGGTACAGGGCGCTCTCGACGCCGCCGCGCTCGCCAACCACCTGCGCGAGCAACGGCAGCAGGCCGATCGTCGCGTCGCGCACCAGCAGCGCGGCGCCGACGACGCTCCGCGTCGAATCGCCTCCCGCGTAGACGGGGTACCCCACGCCGAGTTCGAGCGACCCGCCGGCGTCGACGCGGAAGGGGAGGATGCGGGCGGTCCGCGCGCGCATGACCGCCGTCAGGAACTCACGGTCGTCCGGACCCGGGAGGTACGTCCTGGGATACCTGACCTTCAGACTGCTATCGACGACAACGATCAGCTTGTATCCGAATGTCTCACGGGTCTGCTCGATGGCCCGCGCCATGCCCAGTTGGGCCGTCGCCATCGGCGAGATCGCGTTGGCCGGATCGAGGCTTCCCCACACCGTGGGGCGCACGGCAAGCAGGCGACCGTCACCCAGGCGCTCGTTGAGCAGGTTCTCGATCAGGCTCCCCTGCGCGCGCGCGATCGCCGCCATGTTCTCGCCGGCGGAACGCTCGAGGCCTCGCGTGTAGAAGCGCACCACCAACGACGCCATGACGATGAGCAGCGCCGTGACGACCGCAAAGCCGATCAACGACGTGCGGACATCGGCGTCACGACGCGAGGCGGGCGCGGAGGAGTTGTCGGGCGTAGGCGTCACGGAAGACGGTTATTCACGCGGCGGAAGCCACCGAGTGTATGAACATCATATGAGTACGCGCGGCGGGCAAGGAAAGAGGTCGCGCGTACCGCGACGGCACGGCGCGGCGGGTTCGCGGGACAACTTGTCCCAGCGGACGGCGGGGCGCATCTTCCCGCGCCATGGAAACGCGCGCATTCGGACGGACGGGATGGCCGGTGTCGTCGCTCGGCTACGGGATGTGGGGACTGGCCAATTGGTCGGGCTCCGATGCGGACGCGGTGTGGCAGGCTCTCGAGGCGGCCGTCGCGTCCGGTGTCAACTTCTTCGACACGGCGTGGGGCTACGGACGTGGTGCGAGCGAGCGGATACTCGGCGAGCTCGTGCGGGCGCACCCCGAGCGGCGTCTCTATACCGCCACGAAGCTGCCGCCCCGGAACCTGCAGTGGCCCTCGCGCCGCGAGTTCACGCTGGACGAGTGTTTTCCGCCCGACCACATCCGCGAATACGCCGAGAAATCGCTGGCGAACCTCGGACTGCCGCGCGTGGACCTCCTGCAGTTCCACGTGTGGGAGGACGGCTGGGCCCGCGACGAACGCTGGCAGCGCGCCATGGATGACCTGCGCCGCGAGGGGCTCATTGGCGCCGTCGGCGTGAGCGTCAACCGCTGGGAACCGGTCAATTGCCTCGACACGCTGCGCACGGGGCTCGTCGACGCCGTGCAGGTGATCTACAACGTCTTCGATCAGGCGCCGGAGGACGCGCTCTTCGCCGAATGCCAGGCACGGGGCGTCGGCATCATCGCGCGCGTCCCGTTCGACGAAGGGTCGCTGGCGGGACAGGTCACGGCCGACTCCGTCTTTCCCGAGGGCGACTTCCGTCGCATCTACTTTGGGCCGGAGAACCTCGCGCCCACCGTGGCGCGCGTGGCGGCGCTGCGCGCCGACCTGCCCGAGGGCGTGACGCTCCCGGAGGTCGCGCTCCGCTTCTGCCTGTCGCACGCCGCGGTGCAGACCGTGATCCCCGGCATGCGGCGGCCGGCGCACGTGCAGGCCAATGTCGCCGCCGTCCAGCGCGGGCCGCTGCCGGCCGAGCTCCTCGCGCGCCTGCGCGCTCATCGCTGGGATCGCACGCCGACGGCGTGGAGTCTCTAGTACAGCGCCTGCATCGCCTGCGCCATCGTCTGCTCGTATCCGCCCTCGATCACGAAGCGGGTCGCCTTCTCACCCGGCGCTTCCAGCGCCCGTGCCGCCTCGTACATCGCGGCCAGCGTGAATTCGTCGCCCGCCAGGTGGCACAGGTACTCCTCGGCCGCCGTGAGATATCCCATCATGCCGGCGCATTCGCAGGGGCAGAAGACCTTCTTCGCCCGGCGCAGCACGTCCTCGTCCTCCGGATTGGGCATGACGAGGTTCTCTGAGCCATTGATCACGCGCAGGCGGTCGTTCGCCGCGCAGAGCGCCACCGTCGCCGAATCGAGCGATCCGCCCGCGGCGTTGAGCACCAGCGCATCCATCGGTTGCCTGAGGAAATCCGCCTTGCCCTCCGCCGGCCAGCACTTCACGCCGCGCGCCTCGAGGGCGGCGCGAATGCTCGCCTTGGCTTCCACGACGAGCGGCGTCGCGCCATCCTCGAGCAGGTGGTCGATGATGTGGAGGCCGATGTTCCCGGCGCCGATGAGGCCGACCACCGCCTGCTTGAGCGGAATGCCCGCCCCCTTGAGCTGCCCGACGAGCATCCAGTAGTTGCCCTCGGCGGTCGGCGCGCCCGTGTCCGAGATGACGCTCCCCTTGTAGTGCGCGTTGAGGTAGTGCAGGGACCCCGTCTTGCCGTCGCTCATCACGCCATGCCCGAGATCCTGGCCGGTCGTGAGGAAGAAGCCGGTCTTCTCCACGTCCTGGAAGCACTCGATGGCGAAGTCGAGCAGCTCACGGTCGCGCGGCTCGCCGACGCGCGAACCGGGTGTCGGTTGCATCACGCACTTGCCGCCGACGATGCGCGAGAAATCGCGCTTTACGTGCGGGCCGCCCACCTTGAGCAGGCGCGACCAGTACACCTTCTCGTCCATCCCGATGGCGAGGTCGATCGCCTCGTGATCCGGATTCCAGCCGGGGATGCTCGTGCGGCTTTCCGGCGCAATGCGGAAGCCGCCCAGCGACAGCATGCGCGACTCCGGCTGCGCGTGCGTGGCGATGCTCAGCGTCCAGGGTTCCGAGGTGTGCTGGTACCGATACACCCACACCTTGGCGGTCGGATGGCGGCCAATCTCCGGCGCCAGTTTCATCGTCTCCTCGGGGGAGAGCACGGTCTTCGTATACGCAGGCATGATTTCGGTTGCGGACATGGGAAACACTAAGGTAGAGGGTGCGCCTGAATTGTCGAATCCTGGACGCGGCAATACATTGGGCAGTCCCCCTATGTCGCTGTCATCGAAACCCCCTGTAGCCGTGTGTGGCGACGTCGCCGCCGGACTGGTCGCGGGCGTCTTCACCGCGACGATGTGGGGACGGTTCTGGACGAGCGCGGCCACTGGCGCGCGCGGCCGTTGAACGGCATCGGCGCCCCGGGGTACGCTTCCCAGATGGCGCCGCGACGACGCCCTGCCCGGGGCGATTGTCGAAATCCGCCCGTAGATGATTGGATGCACTCCCGTTTTCCGTCTCCAGTCCGCCCCCCATGCCCCCCCTGACCGCCCCCAGCGCCGACACCTTCCCGATCAACGGGACGGATTACATCGAGCTCTTCGTCGGCAACGCCAAGCAGAGTTCGCTCTACTACCGTGCCGCGTTCGGATTCCAGCTGATCGGGTACCGCGGCCCCGAAACGGGGTCGCGCGATCGCGCCTCGTACCTGCTCCAGCAGGACAAGATCCGGATCGTGCTGACTACGCCGATCCATCCCGAGGGACCCATCGCCGACCACATCCGGCTGCACGGCGACGGCGTGAAGGACCTGGCGTTCTGGGTGGATGACGCGCGCGACGCGTACGCCAAGGCGATTGGACGCGGCGCCGAGTCGGTGCACGGTCCGGAGGTGCTTGCCGACGGCGACGGCGAGGTCGTGATGGCCGCAATCAGGACGTACGGCGACACCATCCATTCCCTCGTGGAGCGCCGCAACTACCGCGGACTCTTCCTCCCCGGATTCCGCGCCCTGACGCCGGAGTACGCGCCGCCGCCCGTGGGGCTCAAGTACGTGGACCACTGCGTCGGCAACGTCGAGCTGGGCAAGATGAATGACTGGGTGCAGTTCTATTCCAACGTGCTCGGCTTCTTCAATCTCCTCACCTTCGACGACAAGGACATCAACACGGAATACTCGGCGCTGATGTCCAAGGTGATGAGCAACGGCAACGGGCGCATCAAGTTTCCCATCAACGAGCCGGCGACGGGGAAGAAGAAGAGCCAGATCCAGGAGTACCTCGATTTCTACCGGGGGCCGGGCGTGCAGCACATCGCCATGGCCACCGACGACATCATCGGCACGGTCAAGGCGCTGCGCGCGCGCGGCGTGGAGTTCAACCAGACGCCGACGACGTACTACGACAACCTGCAGGCGCGCGTCGGCACGATCGACGAGGACCTCGCCACGCTGCAGGAGCTGGGCATCCTGGTCGATCGTGACGACGAGGGATACCTGCTGCAGATCTTCACCCGGCTGGTGCAGGACCGGCCGACGCTCTTCTTCGAGATCATCCAGCGCAAGGGCGCCAGGGGGTTCGGCAAGGGAAACTTCCAGGCGCTCTTCGAGAGCATCGAGCGCGAGCAGGCGCTGCGGGGGAACCTCTAATGCCCTTCTATCACACGCTCGGCCAGGTGCCGCGCAAGCGGCACACCGTCTTCCGCCGTCCCGACGGCGGGCTCTACAGCGAGCAGCTGATGGGCAACGAGGGCTTCACCGGTCCGTCGGCGCTGCTCTACCACATCCACCCGCCCACCACGGTGTTGACTGTGCGCCGGCTGCGCGATCTGCGCTGGGAGCGGGACATGGACCTGGCGCTGCGCCACCGGCATTTCCGCACGCGCCAGCTCCCCACGGGCGGCTCGCCGACGCTGGATCGCATCCCGCTGCTCTTCAACAACGACATCGCGATGCTCTGGTCGGAGCCCGACGTCGAGGACGCGCACTTCTTCCGGAACGCGCAGGCGGACGAGGTGGTGTACCTCGCGGAGGGCGCGGGGACGCTCGAGTCGCAGTTCGGATTCCTGCCGGTGAAGCCGGGCGACTACGTGGTGCTCCCGCGTGGCATCATGCATCGCTGGCGGTTCACGTCGCCGCCCAAGATGCTGATCATGGAGAGCCGCGGTTACGTGCGGACGCCGAAGCGCTATCGCACCGAGTTCGGGCAGATCGCCGAAGGAGCGCCGTACAGCGAGCGCGATTTCCGACGGCCGACGGAACTGGTGACGTTCGACGAGATGGGCGAGTTCCCCGTGATCGTGAAGCAGTACCACGGGCTCACCGAGATGGTGCTCGACCACCATCCGTTTGACGTCGTGGGATGGGATGGCTTCTTCTATCCGTGGGCGTTCAACATTCACGACTTCGAGCCGATCGTCGGCCGCATCCATCAGCCGCCGCCGGTGCACCAGACGTTCCAGGGTGACGGTTTCGTGATCTGCTCGTTCTGCCCGCGGCCGTACGATTTCGATCCGCAGGCAATCCCGGCGCCCTACGCGCACAGCAACGTGGATTCCGACGAGGTGCTGTTCTACGCCTCGAGCGAGTTCATGAGCCGCAAGGGCATCGAGTATGGCTCCATCACGCACCACCCCGACGGCCTGCCGCACGGCCCGCACCCGGGACGCACCGAGGCGAGCATTGGCGCGAAGCAGACGAACGAGCTGGCCGTGATGATGGATTCGTTCCGTCCGCTGCACGTGGCCAAGGCCGCGCTGCCCGCCGAGGACCCTGAGTATTACCGATCCTGGATCGAGGGCGGGCCGGGGTTCAATCCGCCGACGAGCTGAAGCACGGGGGCGCCGCGTACTCGCGGCGCCTGTAGTTTAAGGGGGACGCTCATCCGCCGTCCGCCATCTGCCATCAGCCATCTGATTTCATATGCCTCGCCTCAGCACCCGTTTCTCGTCACTGCCGCCGTACCTGCTTGCCTCGATTCCGCAGAAGAAGCGGGACCTCATCGCGCGCGGCATGGATGTCATTGACCTCGGTGCCGGCGATGCCGACCTGCCGGCGCCGCCGAACGCCGTCGAGGCGCTCGCCGCGGCGGCACACGATCCCGCGATGTCGCGCTACGGGTTCGGGCTCGGCTTGCCGGCGTTCCGCGAGGCGGTCGCCGCGTGGATGGCGACACGGTTCGGCCAGCACTTCGATCCGCTAACGGAGATTGTGCCGCTGATCGGCAGCAAGGAGGGGATCGCGCACCTCGCGCTGGCGTATCTCGAGCCGGACGACATCGCCATCATTCCCGATCCGGGCTACCTGTCGTATCTCGGCGGCACGCTGCTCAGCAGCGCCAGCCCATATATGTATCCCATCACGCCGCGCACGAGCTTCCTCGTGGACGTCGATGAGATTCCCGCCGAGGTGCGCGCACGGGCGAAGCTGCTTTACCTCAACTACCCGAACAACCCGACCGCGGCGGTGGCCCCGCGCGACTACCTGAAGAAGGTCGTGGATTGGTGCGCCGCGCACGACATCCTGCTCGTCTACGACAACGCGTACAGCGAGATGACGTTCGATGGCTACGTCGCACCGAGCATCTTCGAGATCGACGGCGCCCGCGAGGTGGCGCTCGAGTTCCACTCCCTGTCGAAGACGTACAACATGACCGGCTGGCGCCTGGGCTGGGCCGTCGGCGCCGCGACCTTCACCACGCCGCTGGCCAAGGTGAAGAGCTTCGTGGACACCGGGCAGTTCATGGCCTCGCAGAAAGCGGCCATCGCCGCCCTCGACAGCCATGCCGACTGGCTGCCGGGCAATCTCGCCATCTTCCGCGAGCGTCGTGACGCCGCGGTGGCCGCGTTCCGCGCCGAGGGATTCAACGTCGAGGTGCCGAAGGCGTCGATGTACCTGTGGGTTCCGCTCCCGGCCGGAATCTCGTCGATGGAGTTCCACGAACGGCTGCTGCAGGACGAGGGCGTGGTCGTGCTCGCCGGCAAGGCGCTGGGCGAGGGGGGCGAGGGATTCTTCCGCGTCTCGTTCATCACCTCGCCGGCACGGCTGCAGGAGGCGGCGCGGCGCGCCGGGCGCGTGCTGCGGCGGATGACGAACCAGGGCTGACTCCAGCGGCGCACGTCGCTTTGCGCGGGCGTAACCCGCGGCGTGCGGCTGGCAGTTCCGGCGGCGTCCGCGCAAACTCAAGGACCATCGGCGCGGCCGCATGCGTCGCGCGCCCGGCCCACTCCGTGAGGACTCACTTGTCACGCTTTCGGCATTTCACGCGCCCCCTCGCGTCGCTGTCGTGCATTGCGCTGGCGGCCATCACCGCCAGTGCGCAAAACCCCGCTCGCCAGCCGCAGGCGCCCGCGACGCCGCAGGAGCGGCTCGTCGCGGCCATGCACGGCGTCTCGTCGAACGTCATTCTCGACTATGTGAAGGAGATGACGGACGAGAAGTACGGTGGCCGCCTCACCGGCACGCCCGGATACGATGCCTCGGCGGCGTGGGCGGTGGACCTGCTGCGCGGATGGGGCTATCAGCCGGCCGGCGACAAGGGGACGTGGTATCAGAAGTTCCCCAATCCCTACACGCTGGTGCGGCCCGGGACTGAGCTGTCGCTGCAGCTGCCCCAGCCGGGCGGTGGCAAGATCGTGAAGTCGTACACCTGGGAGACGGAATTCTATCAGGGCTCCACGTCCGACTCGGGGAGCGTCACAGCCGACGCAGTGTACGTGGGCTACGGCGTCACGGCACCGGAACTCGGCTACGACGACTACGCTGGCGTGGACGTCAAGGGGAAGATCGTCGTGGTCGAGCCCGAGGTGCCGATGGGTCCGGGCCCCGACACGGTGCTCTTCAAGAAGTGGCGGCCGTACTCCTTTCACAGCTACAAGATCGAAAACGCGGCAAAGCATGGCGCCGCCGGCATGGTGTACGACTACCACATCGTCAACCCGAATGCGCGCTTCGTGAAGGGCTTCATCCTCACGTACGTCGGCAGTGCGGTGATGAACGACCTGTTCGCGGGGCTGCCCATGTCGCACCGGCAGACCGTCGACCAGATCCGGAATACGCTCAAGCCCGCCTCGCGGCCGTTCGGCAAGACCATGACGCTGTCGAACAACACGCAGCATCACCCCGAGGGGATCGGCTCGAACGTCGTGGCTGTGCTGCCGGGAAGCGATCCCGTGCTCAAGGACGAGTACATCGTGCTCGGCGCGCACCTCGACCACCTCGGCTACAATCACGAGATGATGCCGGGGGCGCACGACAACGCGTCGGGCGTCGCCGTGCTGCTCGCGGCCGCGGAAGCGATTACGAAGGCCAAGGTGCCGCTGAAGCGCAGCGTGCTGCTGCTCCTGTTCGGCGCGGAGGAGCAGGGGGTGGCGGGCTCCGAGTACTACGTGGCGCACCCCGTGGTGCCCAATGCGAAGATCAAGGCGTTCCTCAACCTCGAGAGTGTTGGCCGCGGCGAGATGATTGGCGTGTCGTCGGGCGTGGAATATCCCGAGATCTTCCAGGCGATGGAGCGCGCGAACACCCAGTACGTGCATCGCGCGATGCGCGCCTCTGCCAATCCGAACCTCGCCCGCCCGCGCCAGGATGCCGCGCACTTCCTGTGGGCCAAGATCCCGACCGTGTCGATCGGCGTCGGCGGCGCGCCGCCGCTGCCCTACGCGTCGTATCACACGACCAAGGATCGCTGGCAGATCCTCACCCCGGAGATCATGGAGGATCTCGGGCGGATCACCTTCCTGGCGACGGTGGATCTGGCGAACCGGTAGCGTTGACGACTCGGACGATGGCCGTGGCCTGCCAGGTCACGGCCATCGTCAGCGCTGTGTCCGTGTTGCACGTTTACTTCGTGATTGAGCGGGTCGCGCGTCGCGCGGCCTGTCTGCTGCCCCCAACTGCCACCGCACCACCGGAGCATTCATGCGCCGATCGTTCGTCCTGCTCGCCGCCGCGTTCCCTCTCGCCGCCCAGCAGCCTGCGCCAGCGGCGGCGCCTGCCGCCCCCGTCGCGCAGGCCAGTCCCCGCGCCTTCACCCCCAACGACTGGTACAAGGTCACCCAGCTCAGCGCGCCGGCCATGTCGCCCGACGGCAAGCTGGTGGTCTTCACCGTGACCACGGTCGTCGAGAAGGACAACAAGCGGCACAGCGAAGTCTGGGGTGTGCCAACGGCCGGCGGCACGCCGGTGCGCTACACCGCGCCGGGGTACGAGAGTTCGAATCCGCGCTTCTCGCCCGACGGCAAGTACCTGTTCTTCACGTCCAATCGCCCCGGCGGCCGCGGCAACACGTGGGCGCTGCGCATGGATCAGCCGGTGGGCGAGGCGTTCCAGGTGGAAGACTATCCCACCGGCTCCGTCCCGAAGGACAAGAGCTTTGCCGTGTTCGATGCGCTCGCGGACACCACGGGTGGTGGCGGCGGTGCCCGCGGTCCGGGCGGACGTGGCGGCCCCGGGGGATTCGCGCTGCCGGCCGGCGGCATCGCGCCCAATGCGATGGCGTTCCCGCCGTACGGCGCCATCACCAAGCCGGTGGATGAAAAGCGGTTCGACGGCCGCCAGATCGTGAACTTCCCGTATAAGGCCAACGGCATCGGATTCATCCCCAACCCGCGCGAGGCACGGCGCGTCCGGCCCTTCCAGATCTTCACGCAGAAGTTCGACGGCTCCAAGCGCGTGCAGGTGACCGACACGCGCTACTCGCACGCGCGGGTGACCGTCTCCCCCGACGGCAAGTGGATCGCCTTCATCGCCGACGCGCAGCTGCGCCCCGACAGCGTGGTGCAGCAGATCGCCGACTCGATGGCCAGGCTGCCGTACGACGCGCTGCGCGACGAGGCACCGCGCAACGACCGCGACATCTACGTCATCCCCGTCACCGGCGGCGAGCCGCGCAAGGTGGCCTCGCTCCAGGGCGACGAAAGCGAACTCGACTGGTCGCCGGACGGCAAGCGGCTGCTCTTCATCAGCCGCGCCGAGCGCACCAAGAACGCGCGCCTGATGCTCATCGACGCCGTGGGCGGCGCGCCGGTGAACCTCACCAACGGCTGGCAGTACGAACCGGCCAGCGCCGAGTTCCTGCCGAACGGCGACATCCTGATGAGCGCCGACATCGGCGCCAAGACGTCGCTCTTCACCGTGAATCCCAAGACCTCGCAGATGCGCGAGACGATTGGCGGACGGCGCGTGATCCGCGGCTTCGCCCGCGACGAGAGGGCGACGCAGGTGGCCTTCATCGCGACGAGCGTCAACTCGCCGACGGAGCTGTACATCGCCGACCTCGACAGCCGGAAGGACGGGAAGAACGACGGCAAGAACGAGCGCAAGCTGACCGCGTTCAACGACCAGGTGAACGCCGAGATCGCCTGGAGCGACGCCGAGAAGTTCACCTTCCAGGGCGTCGGCGGGCTCACGGTCGAGGGGTGGGTGATGAAGCCCTTCGGCTACCAGGCCGGCAAGAAGTATCCGCTCGTGCTCTACATCCACGGCGGTCCGCACTCGCGCTACGACGAAGGGTGGTTCGACGAATTCCAGAATCTCGCCGGCGCCGGCTTCATGGTGCTCTACACCAATCCGCGCGGCTCCAGCGGTTCGGGAGCCGACTTCACCTTCAGCACGCGCGGACGCTGGTTTGCGGAGGACTTCCAGGACCTGATGCAGGCCACCGACATCGCCGCACAGCGCGCCGACGTGGACAGCACGCGGATGGGCGTCACCGGCGGCTCGTACGGCGGCGTGATGACGGCGTGGGTGACGTCGCACACCAATCGCTACAAGGCGGCCGAGGCTGACCGCATGATCAGCAACTGGTGGTCGTGGTACGGGGCGAGCGATGCGCAGGGACTCACCGAGTTCGAGTTCTACGGCAAGCCGTGGGAAAACCCGGCGATGTACGACTCGCTCTCGCCCATCCGCCACGTGACGAAGGTCAAGACGCCGACGCTCATCGTGCAGAGTGAAGAGGATCACCGGACGCCGATGGCCGACGCCGACCAGTGGTTCATGGCGCTCAAGAAGCAGGGCGTCCCGGTGGAGTGGGTGCGGTATCCGCGCTCCAATCACGACCTCTCGCGCACCGGTGAGCCCTGGCTGCTGGTCGATCGCCTCGGCCGCCTGCGCCAGTGGTTTGCGCACTGGCTCAAGCCGTGATGATCTGAGACTTGGCGGCACGGACAGCGGGGTCCCCCACGGCTGTT